>NZ_JAKPCB010000074.1:0-1627 GCF_023347575.1 Brenneria tiliae
CGGTAGCTGTCAACGAAGTTGACACCCTTATTCGTTTTTATGCTGCCGTTTTCAGCCCAGTTTCTGGCTTATCTGGATTCAACATCACCACCTCGACCCGCTGCCATTGACGGCATGAGGTTGACCACCGTTCCGGTCGGGCTTTTTGAGCCGTCTCGTACAAGGCTTTTCGTTTTGCCAGCAGGCTTATATCTTCCCCTCGATGCCGTTGGCCCGGGGTCACATAACCGATGGCGCTATGCCGGTGCTCTTCGTTATACCACCGCCTGAACGCCTCAACCCAACGCCGCGCTTCATCCAGATCAAGGAAGCCTGATGACGGCCACGCCGGAACATATTTTAGCGTCCTGAACAGCGACTCCACATACGGATTATCGTTGCTGACTCGTGGGCGACTGTGCGAGCCGGTGATCTTCAGTTCTTCCAGTTTCGCTTTCAACGTCTGGGATTTCATCGGCGCACCATTGTCGGCATGAAGCACTAACGGATCTCGGTAGCACCCTTCACGTAATACCGTGCGGTGCAGGAGCGCGGCGGCCTGCTCGCCGTTTTCCTCTTCATGAACCTCATAACCGACGATTTTTCGGCTAAAAATATCTTCTATTAGATACAGATAAAAATAACGGCCACGAACCCGGGAGGCCAGCCAGGTGACGTCCCACGTCCACACCTGGCATGGCCTAACAGCCTGATAGCTGGTCGGTTTATTCACCTTCAGCGGTGCGCGGCTACGGCCCCGGTGATGCACCTGACCATGTCGCCGGAGCACCCGGTAAAACGTCGACTCACTGGCCAGGTAGATGCCCTTGTCCGCCAACCGTGGCACGATCTGTGCCGGCGGCAAGCTGGCATATTCCGGCTCGTTACATACCGCGACTATCTGATGCTCTTCCTCAGCCGTCAGTTTATTGGCCGGTACCGGACGCTCTGCCGTGGGGCGACGGTCTTCAGCCTGGCGGCGCCAGCGCCGCCAGGTGCTCAGGCTGACCCCCACTTCCCGGCAAGCGGAGAGCAGACGTGCGCCGGCGCACATGGCTTCACCTGTCCATTGGATAAGCTGCGTGCGTTCATGGGCAGGGGTCAGTCGTCCTCGTCCTCCACACCGTAATAGTGATTCAGCTTTTTTCGCAAGACCAGCAACGCTGCCGCCTCGGCCAGGGCCTTTTCTTTGCGCGCCAATTCGCGCTCCAGCCCTTTGATTTTCTTTTGGGCCTGCTTTTGCGACTGGCGGGTATCAGCTTGTGGCGTCTGGAGAAAAGCCTGTTTCCATTGAGCGATTTGTTCAGGATAGAGGCCTTTGCGACGGCAGTATTCACTCAGTTCCGCTTCACTGAGTGTGGCGGTTTCAACGATGACGGCAAAGCGGGCCTCTGTCGACCAAAGGTCGGTGGTTTTGTTGGCTCCGGGCACCGGTTTTCCCTCCAGTTTAGCTTGGTTTCGCCAGTTATAGAGGGTAGCTTCCGATATCCCTTCCTGGAGTGCAAGTGCGGTGACGGTCATGTTGTAAGGCGGAAGTAATTTGGCCAACACAGCGGCTTTACGTTCCGGTGAATAACGTTTCATATCAGGCTCCGTTGCCCCCATTGAGATTTTCAGTATGGGGTGTCAACTATCCTGCCAGAGGGGG
>NZ_JAKPCB010000073.1:0-1310 GCF_023347575.1 Brenneria tiliae
CCTGAGGAATCCCCACAAATATTAAAGAGGCAGGAACATTCATGGCATTCAACGATCTGATAAATCGCCAAATTCAAAAGGTCGGAGAACACCATGAATGCCTGCTCATTATTACACGACGTTATCGAAAACGCCTGCCCAAACATCCATAAAAAACGCCTGGTCACGTTACAGTTGGCCGTCAAAACCCTCTGTTTCAATCCTCAAGCCTCTCTCTCCGCCCTCGGCCGGGCCTGGCTCTCCCCCGTCGATACCAAGCACTGCATCAAGCGAATGGACCGTCTGCTGGGAAATACCCGGCTCCATGCTGAACGGGTATCGGTCTATCGCGCCGTGCTTCCCCTGCTTATCGCCCGGCAGCAGCGCCCCGTTCTGATTGTGGACTGGAGCCAGATTAACGAAGAGGCCGGCTTCCATATCCTGCGTGCATCCCTGGCTTCCCAGGGACGCGCACTGACGGTTTACGAAGAAGTCCATCCGCAACGTCTCAGTCATAACCGTCGGGTCCATGGCGCCTTTCTCCGGCAACTGAAAGCCATGATGCCGGAAGGTGTGACGCCTATCCTGGTGACCGATGCCGGCTTCAAGAATCCCTGGTTCAGACAGGTAGAGGCGCAGGGATGGTACTGGATGGGGCGGATACGTCATACCACCCTGTTCCGCGCCCATGACCAGGATGGGTGGCGTGCCTGTCGCAGCCTGAACGACTTCGCCAGCGAGACGCCCCAGTCGCTGGGAGACATCACGCTGACCAAAAGCAACCCGATACGTTGTGCGGCGTATCTGTATAAAAAAGCGTTACAGGGGAGAAAAAAAACCACGCAGGGCAAACGGAAATCCCAAAGAAAAAACAGCACGGCCTATGGACAGAGGGAACGGGAGCCGTGGTTCCTGGTAACCAATCTGCCCGGCTTGTCGGCGAAACAAGCGGTAAAGATGTATCGTACTCGGATGCAGATAGAGGAGAGCTTCAGGGACAGTAAAAACCAACGGATAGGGTTGTCGCTGAAAGAATCGCGCAGCAGGAATGAGGAGCGTCTTCAGATACTGCTGTTGATAGTGGCGTTGGCGACGCTGACGCTGTGGCTTATCGGCAGTCTGGCGAGGCAACGTGGGCGGGAAAAGGGCTATCAGGCGAATACGGAAAAAAGAAAGGCGGTGTTATCGACGTTCAACCTGGGGATGCAGGTGTTGAGGAAGGAAGGGATGCCGGAAACAGAGCGCGAGACCTTGCTGGCTCTGATGGCGGCAATCCCTGTTATTATTGAGGAAATTTATCAGGAGGATAGATTTTGAGGGGATCTCTCAGG
>NZ_JAKPCB010000072.1:0-1197 GCF_023347575.1 Brenneria tiliae
CCAAATCCGTCATTCCTTATACGTGCAGACCTTGTTGTCTGCATGTATTAAGATCCTCAGGGACGCCTGAGGGAGAGATAAACAGGCTGAGTCATTCCCGAGGCCTTCCGAGCCTGTTTCGCAGATAAGCCGTTTATCTCTCAACCTTACCTGACCAAGTGCGTACAGTATCTGAGGCTGCGAGCCTGCGTTTTTAAGGATGCACAAGGTAAGGATTTCAATCGAGGAGACGACGGGATGAATGCTATCGGCATTGATATCAGCAAAGCAAAATTCGATTTGGCCGTTGAACGTAACGGGAAACGGCTAAACAAGGTTTTTTCCAATACGGAAGAGGGGTACCGGCAACTGGCGGTGTGGCTGGATAAGAAAGGGCTGGCGAAACCAGAATGCCGCCTGTGCATGGAGGCGACCAGTACGTATTACGAAGCGCTGGCGCTGTGGCTGCATGATAACGGCTGGAAAGTCAGCGTGGTCAATCCGCTGAGTATCAAGGGGTTTGCCCAAAGCCAGTTATGGCGTCAGAAGACCGACCGGGCGGATGCGCTGCTGATAGCCCGTTACTGTGCGACTCATCAGCCACCAGAGTGGATACCGCCGGCGCCGGAGGTGAGGGAGTTGCAGCGATTGGTGGCGCGTCGGGAAGCGCTTATCGAGATGCGAGTTCAGGAAACGAACCGGCAGTATGAAGCGAAAGGAGAAAGCAAGGCCTCGATAGAGCGGGTACTGGCGATGCTGGAGGAAGAAATCCGGCAGTTGGAAGAGAAGATAAACCGGCATATAGACCAGAATCCGGGGCTGAAGAAAGAGAAATCGCTGCTGGAAAGTATCCCAGGGGTGGGAGAAAAGTTAAGCCATTATCTGATGGCATGGCTGCGGGTGGAGCGACTGGAGAATGTGAGACAGGCGGTAGCCTTTGTGGGGTTATCGCCGCGAATGCGGGAGTCGGGCAGTTCGGTCAAAGGAAGGTCGGAGCTGAGTAAGCTGGGACACAGGCGGCTGAGGAAAATGCTGTATATGCCGGCGCTGAGTGCGCTGAAATGCAATGAAGGAGCGAAAGCCCTGTCGGGGCGGTTAAAAGCGCAGGGAAAGAACGGGAAGCTAATCGTGGGGGCGGTGATGAGAAAGCTGGTGCACTGGGCGTGGGGCGTGCTGAAATCAGGGCAAGCGTTCGATGTGGAAAAAACGCTGGCGAAA
>NZ_JAKPCB010000071.1:0-1010 GCF_023347575.1 Brenneria tiliae
GCCTTTCCCGCTCATTGAGCAGACTAACTCATTGTTTTTCAATACCTCACGATACCGATGGCTGGCATACTGGCTCCCTCTGTCCGAATGCACGATGACCTTCCCCGTCGGTCTGCGCTGTTTTATTGCCATCTCTAACGCGTCAATCACCAACTGCTTTTTCAGGCGATTACTCAGGCTCAAGCCGATAATGCGTCTGGAATACAGGTCAATCACCGTCGCCAGATACAGCCAGCCTTCTCCCGTGCGGATATACGTGATATCCGAAGCCCACGCGATATTCGCCGCTGACGGATTAAACGCCCGGTTCAGCAGATTGGGCGCTACCGGATAATCATGGCGGCTGTTGGTCGTCACTTTGTAACGAACCTGATTCGCCGCTTTCAGACCAGACTGTTTCATCAGGCGGCTGATACGTGCCTTGCCGTGAAATCGTTGCTCATCGCGTAAATCACGTTGCAGGCGCCGGATACCGTAAGTCCCCCGGCTGTCATGATGCAACTGAATCAGCCTCTGGCTCAGGATGTCGTTAGCCAACTGTCGTTGGCTGGGTGTTCGGTTGCGCCATGACTGGTAACCCCGCCTGCTGACATTGAGCAACAGGCAAATTCGCTTCACTTCATGGAAAGCCGATAACTGAGTGACCATGGCGTATCTTAGCGGCTTTCCCGCGCAAAGAACGCCGCCGCTTTTTTCAGGATAAGTTTATCCTCTTCCAGTTCAGCGATTTTGGCTTTAAGACGGCGGATCTCCAGTTCCTGTTCGGAAAGCTGTGGCGTGTTGGAGAAAGCAGCCCCCGCCTTATCCTGATAGATTTTTTTCCAGTTGTAGAGCGTGTTCTCTTTGATATCAAGCTCCTGTGCCATACGGGCAACAGACTTGCCGCTTTCGAGCAGCAATGCAACGGCTCTGCGCTTGAACTCCGGAGTATATTGTTGTCTTGACATAGTGACCTCGCTTTCGTTGATTGATTTGAAAACAAGGTGGGCACTAAATCAAGGACAGATCAG
>NZ_JAKPCB010000070.1:0-968 GCF_023347575.1 Brenneria tiliae
GTCAAATTCCAGTTCTGGAGCGGCATTGTCCATTTTGCCTGCGCATTCATCAGCCCCAGATAAAGTAGCTTTAACAGGCTGTTTTCGTTAGGGAATGCGCCTTTGGTTTTCGTCAACTTCCTGAACTGCCGATGCACCGACTCAATGGCGTTAGTGGTATAAATGACCTTGCGGATATCCGATGGATAGCGGAAGTACGCCGACAGATTGTCCCATTTCCGACGCCATGACTGGATAACCACCGGATACTGCTGACCCCATCGGGCTTCAAGCTCATCCAGCGCGGTTTCCGCCGCCGCTTTCGATACCGCGCGGTAAACCGGTTTCAGGTCGGCCATGAACGCTTTGTGGTGCTTCGACGCCACATATTTGATGGAATTGCGTATCTGGTGGATGATGCATAACTGCACTTCGGTCTGCGGGTAGATGCTGTTTATCGCTTCCGGGAAGCCGGTCAACCCGTCTACGCAGGCAATCAGGATATCTCTGACGCCCCGGTTTTGCAGGTCGCTCAACACAGACAGCCAGAAGTTGGCCCCTTCGCTTTCTGACAGATACAGCCCCAGTACCTCTTTTTTACCCTCAAGGTTAAGTGCCAGCACGGTATACACCGCCTTGCTGACGTAGCGACCTTCCTCGCGGATTTTGTAGTGAATGGCGTCCAGCCAGACGAAGGGATAAACCGGCTCCAGCGGGCGCTGTTGCCACTGTTTGAGTTCGGGAATGACCTTGTCCGTCACGGCACTGATGGTGGCGGAGGAGACGCTGAAAGCATACAGGTCTTCGATTTCCCGGCTGATGTCGGCGTAACTCATGCCGAGGGCGAACAGGCGGATAATCTTCTGCTCAATCTCGTCCGACAGGGTGGTCTGGTGCTTTTTGACAAGTTGAGGCTCGAATGTGCCGTTGCGGTCACGCGGGGTGGCCAGTTCAAAAGAGCCGGTAGTGGCTTTGACGGTTTTCTTTCC
>NZ_JAKPCB010000069.1:0-947 GCF_023347575.1 Brenneria tiliae
CCGTAAAGTCGCGATCGGTGGGATTACTCAGTGTGGCGCTAACGGTGGCACTGTCGCTGCCTTCCGCTACCGTAATATCACCCAGCGTTAGCGTGGTGGTATCTACCGTGTCGGTCACCGTCACTGTTGCCGTGTCGCTGGTATCCAGTTGCTCGAAGTTATGCTCACCGGCATCGGTTACGCTTAGCGTGTAGCTTTCGCCGTCTTGATAAACATCGTCGCCCTGTACTGCAAAGGCTGATGAGGTGCCGGTTGTCGCTCCAGCCGCAAAGGTAATGGTCGCACCATTACTTAGCGTTACCGTAAAGTCGCGATCGGTGGGATTACTTAGCGTGGCGCTAACTGTAGCGCTGTCGCTACCCTCCGCTACGGTCACATCACCCAGCGTTAGCGTGGTGTTATCTACCGTATCGGTAATCGTGACTGTCGCGGTGTCGCTGGCATCCAGTTGCTCAAAGTTATGCTCGCCCGCATCCGTTACACGAATGGTGTAGCTTTCGCCGTCTTGATAGACATCGTCGCTCTGCACTGCAAAAGCGCTTGAAGTACCCGTCGTTTCCCCGGTGGCAAAGGTAATGGTGGCGCCATTGCTTAGCGTCACCGTAAAAGCACGATCGGTGGGATTACTTAGCGTGGCGCTAACGGTGGCGCTGTCGCTACCCTCGGCAACGGTCACATCACCCAGCGTTAGCGTGGTGGTATCCACGGTGTCAGTAATGTTTACCGTCGCATCGCTACCCAGTTGTAAATCTTCAAAGGTTTTACCGGCTACGCTGGCATCGGTAAGACCCAGCGTTACGCTACCCGCATCGGCGTACATATCGTCGCCCTGCGCCGGCACGCTATAAGCCACACTCTGCTCACCGGCCTGGATAGTAACCTGCTCACCGTTGCTCAAGGTGACCACCAGATCGTCGGCCAGTACTCGGTCAACCTTGATGGTAAAC
>NZ_JAKPCB010000068.1:0-571 GCF_023347575.1 Brenneria tiliae
TGTCCACAACAGATTGTCTGATGAAAATAACGAGCAGAAATACCTTAATAGGCTTGTAGCTCAGGTGGTTAGAGCGCACCCCTGATAAGGGTGAGGTCGGTGGTTCAAGTCCACTCAGGCCTACCAACTCTACTTATCCTTGAAATCTTCGCTGCTGCGTTGCTCATGTGCGTTTGCACACTGCGCTACTCGCAACGAACCTTTCGTCGGCTAAGCGAGTTGGCAGAGGTATGACTGATTTGGGGCTATAGCTCAGCTGGGAGAGCGCCTGCTTTGCACGCAGGAGGTCTGCGGTTCGATCCCGCATAGCTCCACCATTAAAAAGACTTCAGAGCGTATTGGCGACAGTATGCTGCGAAGTATTTTGCTCTTTAACAATCTGGAACAAGCTGAAATTTGAAACGACGCAGCTGAACATTATCCGCGAGGTAGTGATTTTGTTGTGTCAGAGTCTCTCAAAAATCGCAATCCGAGACACTTTCGGGTTGTGAGGTTAAGCGACTAAGCGTACACGGTGGATGCCTAGGCAGTCAGAGGCGATGAAGGGCGTGCTAATCTGCGAAAAGCGTCG
>NZ_JAKPCB010000067.1:0-549 GCF_023347575.1 Brenneria tiliae
TTGATGCCTGGCAGTTCCCTACTCTCACATGGGGAGACCCCACACTACCATCGGCGCTACGGCGTTTCACTGCTGAGTTCGGCATGGGGTCAGGTGGGACCACCGCGCTATCGCCGCCAGGCAAATTTCTCGTCTCTTCCTGAGACTCGCCCTTCGGGCCGTCGCTTCGCGACGTACAAAATCGTTCCCGACGATTTTGTCTGTTCCCTTTTCAGGCCAGCGCTCCGCGCTGTTTGATGTCCGCGTTATACGCAAACATTTTAATCTTCAATCCGTGAACAAGCTGAAATATCTGAGTCGCTCTCAAAACACCTTCGGTGTTGTAAGGTTAAGCCTCTCGGGTCATTAGTACCGGTCAGCTCAACGCATCGCTGCGCTTACACACCCGGCCTATCTACGTCGTCGTCTTCAACGGCCCTTCTGGGGCATCAAGTGCCCAGGGAAGACTCATCTCGAGGCAAGTTTCCCGCTTAGATGCTTTCAGCGGTTATCTCTTCCGCACTTAGCTACCGGGCAATGCAATTGGCATCACAACCCGTACACCAGTGG
>NZ_JAKPCB010000066.1:0-476 GCF_023347575.1 Brenneria tiliae
GCTCTATAGCGTCAGCGCGACCATCCTGACCGTTGGACTGATGTTTGCGCTACTCTTCCTTTGGCTGTTGGGATAACCCGTTGCTGGTATGAATCAAGCATGGGTATCGACAGCAAAAATATGGTACAGTCCCCGCGTTACGCGGCATCGTCCGCGCGCCCCGGTAGCGTACCCGGGCGAGTTTTGGGATGATGATGCCGTTTTTCAGGGGGCAGGATGGGTAAACTAACGCTGCTATTATTAGCTTTGCTGGTCTGGCTACAGTATTCGCTGTGGTTCGGTAAAAACGGCCTGCATGACTACACGCGGGTTAACGACGACGTCACCGCCCAGCAGGCGACTAACGCCAAATTAAAAGCACGCAACGATCAGCTGTTTGCCGAAATTGACGACCTCAACGGCGGGCAGGAAGCGATTGAGGAGCGTGCGCGCAATGAACTCAGCATGACCCGCCCGGGCGAAACCTTCTATCGTCT
>NZ_JAKPCB010000065.1:0-472 GCF_023347575.1 Brenneria tiliae
GGACAATGCCGCTCCAGAACTGGAATTTGACTTTGTCGCAGTTAGCCATTTATTTTGAGGGACGGCTGAATAACGTGATTACGCTATAACGATTTTATCGTGACACGGAATTCTGAACGCTCTCTATCACAGATTGGCATCAGACCTAAGCTTATTACAAGGGAGCGCGTACTGATGCCTCAAACATCGTCTTAATATCCCGGTCAGCCTCATCGAAACGGTGATCGATAGCGATACAATGCTCATACCCCCGCCCGGCGCCCTGTCGCCTTGCAATACCGGTACCCTTCATCGTCATCCCCGCTCAGGCGGGGATCTATTTTCAGCTAGTGCATTGATATCAGCAAGATTCCTGCCTACGCAGATACTGTGTTGAACGTCAGCGGTCAAGACACTTTATTCACCATGCCTACCCCTCCGTCATGCCCGCGCAGGCGGGCATCTCTGGCAACGCAGCGCCAGCAGTGAAGAC